>NZ_JBPXKS010000020.1:0-223 GCF_054558755.1 Aquirufa sp. A-Brett2-W8 | reverse complement strand
GCTGATCTTCGCAAAGAGAACCTTAAACTTAAAGAGACCTTAGCTGATTTAGTTCTTCGCTATGACATCGTAAAAAAAAGTTTAAACGCCTTGGAATAAGCGAAAAGCTCAAACGATATATGCGATTATCAGCATCAGAAAAACAAGAAATCATTCACATGGTCACAAGATCAGATATAGGTATTAATCGAACACTCAAGCAATTGGGTTTGAATAAAAGCAC
>NZ_JBPXKS010000019.1:0-253 GCF_054558755.1 Aquirufa sp. A-Brett2-W8 | reverse complement strand
CCAATGACGCCTGCCACAACGCTTGTTAGGACTTAGCCCATCCACCCCAAAATCACTGTATAATTTATACCATAGATAAAAGGTACTTTTATTCAAACCCAATTGCTTGAGTGTTCGATTAATCCCTGTAAATCGTCAGCAAAAAGTGGACCGATAGAGGTTATTTCTTAGGGAGTGTTTCCAAACAATTATTAACTTAACAAAATGGAAACAAGAAAAAAACAATCAGCAGAAAATTACATCAAAGACATCC
>NZ_JBPXKS010000001.1:0-5774 GCF_054558755.1 Aquirufa sp. A-Brett2-W8 | reverse complement strand
TAATCCTACATCTTTGCACTCCCAATCGCTAGGAACAGAAGGTTTCTAGGGCAAGACTGAGAGTAAATCGAGTGATTAGATTCACACCAGAGCGGGTTGCTTTGGACGGTTTATTGGAGGTACAAGAGTTCTTTGACGTGTTGATAGAAATAAAGAAGAGATACTGTGTTTAAATCACAGTGTCGAAATAATAGCATTCAAGACAAGGATGTAGACAATTTTCTTATTAAAATAAGAGCAGTCAAACATCCAAAGATTATTTACAATGGAGAGTTTGATCCTGGCTCAGGATGAACGCTAGCGGCAGGCCTAATACATGCAAGTCGAACGGTGTCTTCGGACATAGTGGCGCACGGGTGCGTAACACGTATGCAACCTACCTTAACATTGGGGGATAGCCTTTCGAAAGGGAGATTAATACCGCATAAGACAGTAACTAGGCATCTAGTAGCTGTTAAAGATTTATCGATGTAAGCTGGGCATGCGACCAATTAGCTTGTTGGTGAGGTAATGGCTCACCAAGGCTATGATTGGTAGGGGAACTGAGAGGTCAATCCCCCACACTGGCACTGAGATACGGGCCAGACTCCTACGGGAGGCAGCAGTAGGGAATATTGGGCAATGGACGCAAGTCTGACCCAGCCATGCCGCGTGCAGGATGAAGGCGTTATGCGTTGTAAACTGCTTTTATACAGGAAGAAACGACTCTTGCGAGAGGCATTGACGGTACTGTATGAATAAGCACCGGCTAACTCCGTGCCAGCAGCCGCGGTAATACGGAGGGTGCAAGCGTTGTCCGGATTTATTGGGTTTAAAGGGTGCGCAGGTGGTTTATTAAGTCAGTGGTGAAAGACGGTCGCTCAACGATTGCAGTGCCATTGAAACTGGTAGACTTGAGTAAAGTAGAGGTGGGCGGAATTGATAGTGTAGCGGTGAAATGCATAGATATTATCAAGAACTCCAATTGCGTAGGCAGCTCACTTGGCTTTTACTGACACTCATGCACGAAAGTGTGGGTATCAAACAGGATTAGATACCCTGGTAGTCCACACTGTAAACGATGATAACTAGGTGTCGGCCGAATCTGGTCGGTGCCACAGCGAAAGCGTTAAGTTATCCACCTGGGGAGTACGCCGGCAACGGTGAAACTCAAAGGAATTGACGGGGGTCCGCACAAGCGGTGGAGCATGTGGTTTAATTCGATGATACGCGAGGAACCTTACCTAGGCTAGAATGTGAAGGAATGATACAGAAATGGATCAGTCAGCAATGACCTGAAACAAGGTGCTGCATGGCTGTCGTCAGCTCGTGCCGTGAGGTGTTGGGTTAAGTCCCGCAACGAGCGCAACCCCTGCATTTAGTTGCCAGCACGTTATGGTGGGGACTCTAAATGGACTGCCTACGCAAGTAGAGAGGAAGGAGGGGACGACGTCAAGTCATCATGGCCCTTACGCCTAGGGCTACACACGTGCTACAATGGGCGGTACAGAGGGTAGCTACCTGGCAACAGGATGCCAATCTCGAAAACCGTTCACAGTTCGGATTGGGGTCTGCAACTCGACCCTATGAAGCTGGAATCGCTAGTAATCGCGTATCAGCAATGACGCGGTGAATACGTTCCCGGACCTTGTACACACCGCCCGTCAAGCCATGAAAGTCTGGTAGACCTGAAGCTGGCCGTTAAACCGCCAGTTAGGGTAGAACAGGTAATTGGGGCTAAGTCGTAACAAGGTAGCCGTACCGGAAGGTGTGGCTGGAACACCTCCTTTCTGGAGAAGCTATTACTTTTAGGTAAACACGTGAGTGATTACTTATCTTCTTTGTTTTTATCACACGCTTAAAGGAAACCTGCTCGAAAGAGAGCAAGTTTTAAAAAGCATTTATTAAGGATTAAGCGGGCTTGTAGCTCAGGTGGTTAGAGCGCTACACTGATAATGTAGAGGTCCGTGGTTCGAGTCCACGCAGGCCCACAAGAAATGAAGGCTTGTGAGGATCAGAGGCAAGAGTAAAGATTATAGAGTAAAGAGTAGAGAGTAAAGAGTAGAGAGAATAGATAGTAAAGATTAGACAAACGCGTCTAACAACAAAGAGATTAACAAAGAGAACCCAGTTATTTGGGGGATTAGCTCAGCTGGCTAGAGCACCTGCCTTGCACGCAGGGGGTCAACGGTTCGAATCCGTTATTCTCCACCAGAGTACAAAGTAGAGTAGAGATTATAGAGTAGAGAGTACAGATTAGGCAAACGAGCTTGATCAACAGATTGAAAGATTAACAAGTTCCAGACTGACTACTGTCGACTGGCTACTGGTTACTGACTACCACCCCTACCCTTTCCAAATGTGGAGAGTGAGATTGGGAACGATGTGAATGAGATAAGCGCAAGCTGATTGAATTTTACACAAGGTTCTTTGACATATTGTGAGAATAAAGTAAAGAGTAAGAGCAAATTAGTGATATTAAATCCTTAGGGATGAAGATATAAATTAAAAGAGTAAGTGAATTAAGGGCGTATGGGGAATGCCTAGGCTCTTGGAGGCGATGAAGGACGTGTTAAGCTGCGATAAGCTTCGGGGAGGTGCACAAGACCTTCGATCCGAAGATTTCCGAATGGGGCAACCCAGTAGATTGAAGATCTATTATCCTATGTATGTAGGAGGCGAACCTGCTGAACTGAAACATCTAAGTAAGCAGAGGAAGAGAAAACAAAAGTGATTCCGTAAGTAGTGGCGAGCGAACGCGGATTAGCCCAAACCAGTGTTGTTGCGGCAAGACTGGGGTTGTAGGACCACGTGATCGATTATATAAATGAACAAGAACTGTCTGGGAAGGCAGGCCATAGAAGGTGAGAGCCCTGTATCGGTAAGCTTATATAATTGTAGTGGTATCCTGAGTAGGGGGGGACTGGAGAAATCCCCTTTGAATCTGCCGGCACCATCCGGTAAGGCTAAATACTACCAAGAGACCGATAGTGAACTAGTACTGTGAAGGAAAGGTGAAAAGTACCCTGAGTAAGGGGGTGAAAAGACCCTGAAACCATACGCTTACAAGCGGTCGGAGCCCTTTTGTGGGGTGACGGCGTGCCTTTTGCATAATGAGCCTACGAGTTACTTTCACTGGCGAGGTTAATCACGTTGACGTGAGCAGCCGGAGCGAAAGCGAGTCTGAATAGGGCGCTTAGTCAGTGGGAGTAGACGCGAAACTTTGTGATCTACCCATGAGCAGGTTGAAGCTCCGATAACACGGAGTGGAGGACCGAACCAGTTTACGTTGAAAAGTATTTGGATGACTTGTGGGTAGGGGTGAAAGGCCAATCAAACTGAGAAATAGCTCGTACTCCCCGAAATGTTTTTAGGAACAGCCTCGGGGTTAAGTTTTAAGCAGGTAAAGCTACCGATAGGACTAGGGGGAGTCAAATCCTACCAAATCCTGACGAACTCTGAATGGCTTAAAATATACCCGGGAGTGAGGGTTGGGGTGCTAAGGTCCCAATCCGAGAGGGAAAGAACCCAGACCAACAGCTAAGGTCCCAAAATCTTTACTAAGTTGAACTAAGGAAGTCTGATTGCAGTGACAGCCAGGATGTTAGCTTGGAAGCAGCTATTCATTTAAAGAGTGCGTAACAGCTCACTGGTCGAGCGAGGCGGGCATCGATAATAAACGGGCATCAAGTAAAGTACCGAAGCTTTGGATTATATTTATATACTGGTAGGGGAGCATTCTGATCTGCGGAGAAGGTGAAGCGACGAGCTTTGCTGGAGCGTTCAGAAAAGCAAATGTAGGCATGAGTAACGATAATGAGGGCGAGAAACCCTCACGCCGAAAGACTAAGGTTTCCTCAGCTATGCTAATCAACTGAGGGTTAGTCGGGGGCTAAGGGTCTAGCGAAGGCGACAACCTAATGCACAACAGGTTAATATTCCTGTACTTACTTATTGGGCAAATAGATGACGGAGACTACAGGTTACCAGATACTGACGGAATAGTGTCTTTGAGAGGCGGCAGCAATGCTAAAACGAGTGTAGTGAGTAGACTTCCAAGAAAAGTCTAGGCGTGTATAACTTCTAAGTAACCCGTACCGTAAACCGACACAGGTGGTCGAGAAGAATATTCTAAGGCGCTCGAGTGAATCACGGCTAAGGAACTCGGCAAATTAACCCTGTAACTTCGGGATAAAGGGAGCCACGAGCAATCGTGGCCGCAGAGAAATGGCCCAGGCGACTGTTTAACAAAAACACATGGCTTTGCTAAATCGAAAGATGACGTATAAGGCCTGACACCTGCCCGGTGCTGGAAGGTTAAGGGGGGATGTTAGTGGCAACACGAAGCATTGAACTGAAGCCCCAGTAAACGGCGGCCGTAACTATAACGGTCCTAAGGTAGCGAAATTCCTTGTCGGGTAAGTTCCGACCTGCACGAATGGTGTAACGATCTGGGCACTGTCTCAGCCGTGAGCTCGGTGAAATTGTAGTAACGGTGAAGATGCCGTTTACCCGCAACGGGACGGAAAGACCCCATGAACCTTTACTATAGCTTAGCATTGAGTTTTGGTACTGGATGTGTAGGATAGGTGGGAGGCTGTGAGCCGGTGTCGCTAGGCATCGGGGAGCCAACGTTGAAATACCACCCTTCTTGTACTGGAATTCTAATCCCCAAAGGGGAGACATTGCTTGGTGGGTAGTTTGACTGGGGTGGTCGCCTCCAAAAGAGTAACGGAGGCTTTCAAAGGTTCCCTCAGCACGCTTGGTAACCGTGCGTAGAGTGCAATAGCAAAAGGGAGCTTGACTGTGAGACCGACAAGTCGATCAGGTACGAAAGTAGGATATAGTGATCCGGTGGTTTAGTATGGAACAGCCATCGCTCAAAGGATAAAAGGTACTCTGGGGATAACAGGCTGATCTCCCCCAAGAGCTCACATCGACGGGGAGGTTTGGCACCTCGATGTCGGCTCGTCACATCCTGGGGCTGGAGAAGGTCCCAAGGGTTCGGCTGTTCGCCGATTAAAGTGGCACGCGAGCTGGGTTCAGAACGTCGTGAGACAGTTCGGTCCCTATCTGTTGTGGGCGTAGGAATATTGACAGGTTCTGACTTTAGTACGAGAGGACCGAGTTGGACTGACCGCTGGTATATCAGTTGTTCTGCCAAGGGCATAGCTGAGTAGCCACGTCGGGATCAGATAAGCGCTGAAAGCATCTAAGTGCGAAACTGACCTGAAGATGAGTATTCCATGAAGGGTCCGTGTAGACGACACGGTCGATAGGCTACAGATGTAAAGACAGTAATGTCAAAGTCGAGTAGTACTAATTACCCGAAAGCTTACCTTTTATTAATTTACACACTGCTATTTATTTTATCTCACAATATGGAAAAAGGCTATGCCTTGTAAAAAGTATGGAGCCGATAGGACGGGTGTTCACCTCTTCCCATCTCGAACAGAGAAGTTAAGCCCCGCACCGCTGATGATACTGGGATCAAACCCGGGAAAGTAAGTAAGCTCCAAGTTATTTAAAAAAGACCTGCACGAAAGTGTGGGTCTTTTTTTATGCCCAAACTGTAGCCAGTAGACAGTATCCAGTAGTCAGTAACTAGGAAATGTAGAGTAAAGATAAGAGAGTATAGAGCAGAGAGTAGAGATACGGCATAAAAAAGGGCACCATCTCGTAAAGTGTGTAAGTAGAAATATTTAGGGTTTCGACCTTGATAATTTTTTTTTACTTTTAAACACTAAATAAAATGGAAGTGGAATTACCCGATTCATTAACCGATGCTTTCTTAA
>NZ_JBPXKS010000018.1:0-255 GCF_054558755.1 Aquirufa sp. A-Brett2-W8 | reverse complement strand
CCCAAGGAAAGATAGAAAGATACCACCGGACCATGAAGAATGTAGTCAAGCTCCATCATTATTATATGCCTGAGGAATTAGAGGCGGCTTTAAAAGATTTTGTGGAATATTATAACCACCAGCGTTACCATGAATCCCTTCAAAATCTAACGCCTGCTGACGTATATTATGGGCGTGGAGAGATGATTTTACAAGAAAGAAAACGAATTAAAATGGAAACCTTAAAACAAAGAAGATTGAACTATGAGAAAATAA
>NZ_JBPXKS010000017.1:0-555 GCF_054558755.1 Aquirufa sp. A-Brett2-W8 | reverse complement strand
GTGCTTTTATTCAAACCCAATTGCTTGAGTGTTCGATTAATACCTATATCTGATCTTGTGACCATGTGAATGATTTCTTGTTTTTCTGATGCTGATAATCGCATATATCGTTTGAGCTTTTCGCTTAATCCAAGGCGTTTAAACTTTTTTTTACGATGTCATAGCGAATCACTAAATCAGCTAAGGTCTCTTTGAGTTTAAGGTTCTCTTTGCGAAGATCAGCGACCTCATCACTGGTGGCTTCCCTTGTTAAATCTCCTGATAATCGCTTCTTGCCAGCCTCCAAGAATTCTTTGTTCCACTTATAAAAAGTAGACTCTTGGATCGAGTGTTTTCTACATAATTCTGCAATGGAACTCTCGGCTCGTAAAGCCTCCATGATGATTTGAATCTTTTGCTCGGAACTAAATATACGACGTGTCTTACGACGGATGTCTTTGATGTAATTTTCTGCTGATTGTTTTTTTCTTGTTTCCATTTTGTAATTTAATAATTGTTTGGAAACACTCCCTAAGAAATAACCTCTATCGGTCCACTTTTTGCTGACGATTTACA
>NZ_JBPXKS010000016.1:0-571 GCF_054558755.1 Aquirufa sp. A-Brett2-W8 | reverse complement strand
ATCCACACGAAGACCGTGGAGGAGGAGCACTTTAAGTTGAGGATTGTCAAATGTAGGTGCGGCTGAGAGGTCATACGGGATCGAGTATCGGGAATAGTACTCATCTAGAAAATGATTTCTAAAAGAAGTGCTCCTCATCCGAAGACGCCAAATTTGATGCGCCGTCGAATCGGGGAATAGTTCGAATAATTTCGAAATTAATGACATCTTCAAGCCTTATCAGTGTGAGTTCGTAAAAGTCTACGACTGAACATGATGACCATCTTGACTCCGCGTGGGGCTGGATGATTACCCGGAATTTGTGGGAGAGTTGATGTCAAGTTTGAGAACTTTTCTAGTACAGAAAAGTTCATTTGAAAGGTTATTTTTGTCAATTAAATCCAAAATCGCTAGTTTTCTACCCGATCAGGCCATCCATCTAATTTGGCGGGCTCTAAGGCATGCGCCTACTTCAATGATGAGAATTTTTGGATCGTACTTTGGCCTTTTCGATAGGGGAGAGAATTGGTCAAATTCAAATGCAACTTTGAATAAAACCCGTGTATTAGTTATTCACGGGCTCGAGCCAGAA
>NZ_JBPXKS010000015.1:0-614 GCF_054558755.1 Aquirufa sp. A-Brett2-W8 | reverse complement strand
ACCTTTTATCTATGGTATAAATTATACAGTGATTTTGGGGTGGATGGGCTAAGTCCTAACAAGCGTTGTGGCAGGCGTCATTGGAATGTGATTCCCTCACAGCAAAAGAACCTGGTGGTTGAATTAGCCTTAGAACACACACAGCTTTCCTGCCGGGAGCTAGCTTGTAAATTGACCGATGAGCAGCAAATCTTCATCTCAGAGTCTAGTGTGTACCGTATTTTAAAGAAAAGAGGATTGATTAGCCCTCCAGCTCATGCGTTTATTCAGGCAGCCGATGAATATAAAAACAAGACTGAATTTGTTCACCAGATGTGGCAAACGGATTTCACCTATTTTAGAATAGTCGGTTGGGGCTGGTATTTTTTAAGCACGGTGATCGATGATTTTAGCCGCTACATTGTGCATTGGGAGTTGTGTGAATCCATGAAAGTAGAGGATGTAAAAAGAACCTTGGATCGGGCAATTATTAAAGCTAAATTAATCACCAAACCAAGACCTCGATTACTCTCTGATAATGGTTCATGTTATGTAGCAAAAGAACTAAAGCAATACCTAAAGGAATCCTACAATATGGATCAATTACACGGCAGACCTTTCCATCCACAGACCCA
>NZ_JBPXKS010000014.1:0-1339 GCF_054558755.1 Aquirufa sp. A-Brett2-W8 | reverse complement strand
GGCACTATCCCATTAACTGTGTAAGTAAAAAATAAAGGGTTCGGATTTTCATTTAAATTCGGACCCTTTTTTCAAATATAGCCAAAAACTGGTTAATAATAATTCCCCAATTATGAATTGGCATACTCCATTTTTTCGTGGCTTCGTTAATAGCCAGAAAAACAGATTTCATTAAAGCATCATCTGTGGGAAACGAGAGCTTATTTTTCGTGTATTTACGAATCTTTCCGTTCAAGTTTTCAATCAGATTCGTGGTGTAAATAATCTTTCGGATCTCGAGTGGAAAATCAAAAAAGACGGTTAATTCATCCCAATTATCTTCCCACGAGCGAATGGCATAAGGGTATTTCTTTCCCCATTTAGCACCAAAATCTTTTAATGCAGCTTCTGCGGATTGTTTGGTAGGTGCATCGTACATACATTTCATATCTCTGGTGAAGTCTTTCTTATCTTTCCAGACCACATAGCGACATGCGTTACGAATCTGATGAACGACGCATATTTGGGTTTGAGATTCAGGGAATACCGTTCGTATGGTTTGCGTAAAGCCATTTAAATTATCAGTAGCCGTAATCAGGATATCTTCCACCCCACGAGCCTTTAAATCGGTCAAAACACCCATCCAGAAGCTCGAACTCTCATTCTTGCCTAACCACATCCCCAGCACCTCTTTTCTGCCCTCTCGATTTAATCCAATGGCTAGGTAGACTGTTTTGTTCACGACTTTCGAACTCTCCCTAACCTTAAAAACGATGCCATCCATCCATACCACCAAGTACACAGGATCTAGTGGGCGATTCTGCCAGGCAATCGTATCTTCAATAACACGTTCCGTTACCCGCGAAATCGCAGAAGTGGAAAGCTCAAACTGATAGATTTCCTTGATCTCCTGCTCGATGTCACTCACGCTCATCCCCTTCGAATAAAGCGACACAATTAGGTTCTCAACGCCTGTAGAATACCGGCTTCGTTTAGGAACCAAAATAGGATCAAAACTGGATTCTCGGTCTCTAGGAACCTCAATAGGGGTTTCTCCAAACTCGGTTTTAATCACCTTTTTCTGTGTCCCATTTCGAGCATTCGAACTAGGTGTCTTCTCGTGTTTATCGTAGCCTAAATGAGCGTCAAGCTCTCCTTCTAGAATCTTCTCCAAGCCTCGCTTGTGAAGGTTACGAAGAAAAGCCTGAAGCTCTTCTCCTGTTTTTAACTGCTTTAAGAAAGCATCGGTTAATGAATCGGGTAATTCCACTTCCATTTTATTTAGTGTTTAAAAGTAAAAAAAAATTATCAAGGTCGAAACCCTAAATATTTCTACTTACACACTTTACGAGATGGTGCC
>NZ_JBPXKS010000022.1:0-5647 GCF_054558755.1 Aquirufa sp. A-Brett2-W8 | reverse complement strand
TAATCCTACATCTTTGCACTCCCAATCGCTAGGAACAGAAGGTTTCTAGGGCAAGACTGAGAGTAAATCGAGTGATTAGATTCACACCAGAGCGGGTTGCTTTGGACGGTTTATTGGAGGTACAAGAGTTCTTTGACGTGTTGATAGAAATAAAGAAGAGATACTGTGTTTAAATCACAGTGTCGAAATAATAGCATTCAAGACAAGGATGTAGACAATTTTCTTATTAAAATAAGAGCAGTCAAACATCCAAAGATTATTTACAATGGAGAGTTTGATCCTGGCTCAGGATGAACGCTAGCGGCAGGCCTAATACATGCAAGTCGAACGGTGTCTTCGGACATAGTGGCGCACGGGTGCGTAACACGTATGCAACCTACCTTAACATTGGGGGATAGCCTTTCGAAAGGGAGATTAATACCGCATAAGACAGTAACTAGGCATCTAGTAGCTGTTAAAGATTTATCGATGTAAGCTGGGCATGCGACCAATTAGCTTGTTGGTGAGGTAATGGCTCACCAAGGCTATGATTGGTAGGGGAACTGAGAGGTCAATCCCCCACACTGGCACTGAGATACGGGCCAGACTCCTACGGGAGGCAGCAGTAGGGAATATTGGGCAATGGACGCAAGTCTGACCCAGCCATGCCGCGTGCAGGATGAAGGCGTTATGCGTTGTAAACTGCTTTTATACAGGAAGAAACGACTCTTGCGAGAGGCATTGACGGTACTGTATGAATAAGCACCGGCTAACTCCGTGCCAGCAGCCGCGGTAATACGGAGGGTGCAAGCGTTGTCCGGATTTATTGGGTTTAAAGGGTGCGCAGGTGGTTTATTAAGTCAGTGGTGAAAGACGGTCGCTCAACGATTGCAGTGCCATTGAAACTGGTAGACTTGAGTAAAGTAGAGGTGGGCGGAATTGATAGTGTAGCGGTGAAATGCATAGATATTATCAAGAACTCCAATTGCGTAGGCAGCTCACTTGGCTTTTACTGACACTCATGCACGAAAGTGTGGGTATCAAACAGGATTAGATACCCTGGTAGTCCACACTGTAAACGATGATAACTAGGTGTCGGCCGAATCTGGTCGGTGCCACAGCGAAAGCGTTAAGTTATCCACCTGGGGAGTACGCCGGCAACGGTGAAACTCAAAGGAATTGACGGGGGTCCGCACAAGCGGTGGAGCATGTGGTTTAATTCGATGATACGCGAGGAACCTTACCTAGGCTAGAATGTGAAGGAATGATACAGAAATGGATCAGTCAGCAATGACCTGAAACAAGGTGCTGCATGGCTGTCGTCAGCTCGTGCCGTGAGGTGTTGGGTTAAGTCCCGCAACGAGCGCAACCCCTGCATTTAGTTGCCAGCACGTTATGGTGGGGACTCTAAATGGACTGCCTACGCAAGTAGAGAGGAAGGAGGGGACGACGTCAAGTCATCATGGCCCTTACGCCTAGGGCTACACACGTGCTACAATGGGCGGTACAGAGGGTAGCTACCTGGCAACAGGATGCCAATCTCGAAAACCGTTCACAGTTCGGATTGGGGTCTGCAACTCGACCCTATGAAGCTGGAATCGCTAGTAATCGCGTATCAGCAATGACGCGGTGAATACGTTCCCGGACCTTGTACACACCGCCCGTCAAGCCATGAAAGTCTGGTAGACCTGAAGCTGGCCGTTAAACCGCCAGTTAGGGTAGAACAGGTAATTGGGGCTAAGTCGTAACAAGGTAGCCGTACCGGAAGGTGTGGCTGGAACACCTCCTTTCTGGAGAAGCTATTACTTTTAGGTAAACACGTGAGTGATTACTTATCTTCTTTGTTTTTATCACACGCTTAAAGGAAACCTGCTCGAAAGAGAGCAAGTTTTAAAAAGCATTTATTAAGGATTAAGCGGGCTTGTAGCTCAGGTGGTTAGAGCGCTACACTGATAATGTAGAGGTCCGTGGTTCGAGTCCACGCAGGCCCACAAGAAATGAAGGCTTGTGAGGATCAGAGGCAAGAGTAAAGATTATAGAGTAAAGAGTAGAGAGTAAAGAGTAGAGAGAATAGATAGTAAAGATTAGACAAACGCGTCTAACAACAAAGAGATTAACAAAGAGAACCCAGTTATTTGGGGGATTAGCTCAGCTGGCTAGAGCACCTGCCTTGCACGCAGGGGGTCAACGGTTCGAATCCGTTATTCTCCACCAGAGTACAAAGTAGAGTAGAGATTATAGAGTAGAGAGTACAGATTAGGCAAACGAGCTTGATCAACAGATTGAAAGATTAACAAGTTCCAGACTGACTACTGTCGACTGGCTACTGGTTACTGACTACCACCCCTACCCTTTCCAAATGTGGAGAGTGAGATTGGGAACGATGTGAATGAGATAAGCGCAAGCTGATTGAATTTTACACAAGGTTCTTTGACATATTGTGAGAATAAAGTAAAGAGTAAGAGCAAATTAGTGATATTAAATCCTTAGGGATGAAGATATAAATTAAAAGAGTAAGTGAATTAAGGGCGTATGGGGAATGCCTAGGCTCTTGGAGGCGATGAAGGACGTGTTAAGCTGCGATAAGCTTCGGGGAGGTGCACAAGACCTTCGATCCGAAGATTTCCGAATGGGGCAACCCAGTAGATTGAAGATCTATTATCCTATGTATGTAGGAGGCGAACCTGCTGAACTGAAACATCTAAGTAAGCAGAGGAAGAGAAAACAAAAGTGATTCCGTAAGTAGTGGCGAGCGAACGCGGATTAGCCCAAACCAGTGTTGTTGCGGCAAGACTGGGGTTGTAGGACCACGTGATCGATTATATAAATGAACAAGAACTGTCTGGGAAGGCAGGCCATAGAAGGTGAGAGCCCTGTATCGGTAAGCTTATATAATTGTAGTGGTATCCTGAGTAGGGGGGGACTGGAGAAATCCCCTTTGAATCTGCCGGCACCATCCGGTAAGGCTAAATACTACCAAGAGACCGATAGTGAACTAGTACTGTGAAGGAAAGGTGAAAAGTACCCTGAGTAAGGGGGTGAAAAGACCCTGAAACCATACGCTTACAAGCGGTCGGAGCCCTTTTGTGGGGTGACGGCGTGCCTTTTGCATAATGAGCCTACGAGTTACTTTCACTGGCGAGGTTAATCACGTTGACGTGAGCAGCCGGAGCGAAAGCGAGTCTGAATAGGGCGCTTAGTCAGTGGGAGTAGACGCGAAACTTTGTGATCTACCCATGAGCAGGTTGAAGCTCCGATAACACGGAGTGGAGGACCGAACCAGTTTACGTTGAAAAGTATTTGGATGACTTGTGGGTAGGGGTGAAAGGCCAATCAAACTGAGAAATAGCTCGTACTCCCCGAAATGTTTTTAGGAACAGCCTCGGGGTTAAGTTTTAAGCAGGTAAAGCTACCGATAGGACTAGGGGGAGTCAAATCCTACCAAATCCTGACGAACTCTGAATGGCTTAAAATATACCCGGGAGTGAGGGTTGGGGTGCTAAGGTCCCAATCCGAGAGGGAAAGAACCCAGACCAACAGCTAAGGTCCCAAAATCTTTACTAAGTTGAACTAAGGAAGTCTGATTGCAGTGACAGCCAGGATGTTAGCTTGGAAGCAGCTATTCATTTAAAGAGTGCGTAACAGCTCACTGGTCGAGCGAGGCGGGCATCGATAATAAACGGGCATCAAGTAAAGTACCGAAGCTTTGGATTATATTTATATACTGGTAGGGGAGCATTCTGATCTGCGGAGAAGGTGAAGCGACGAGCTTTGCTGGAGCGTTCAGAAAAGCAAATGTAGGCATGAGTAACGATAATGAGGGCGAGAAACCCTCACGCCGAAAGACTAAGGTTTCCTCAGCTATGCTAATCAACTGAGGGTTAGTCGGGGGCTAAGGGTCTAGCGAAGGCGACAACCTAATGCACAACAGGTTAATATTCCTGTACTTACTTATTGGGCAAATAGATGACGGAGACTACAGGTTACCAGATACTGACGGAATAGTGTCTTTGAGAGGCGGCAGCAATGCTAAAACGAGTGTAGTGAGTAGACTTCCAAGAAAAGTCTAGGCGTGTATAACTTCTAAGTAACCCGTACCGTAAACCGACACAGGTGGTCGAGAAGAATATTCTAAGGCGCTCGAGTGAATCACGGCTAAGGAACTCGGCAAATTAACCCTGTAACTTCGGGATAAAGGGAGCCACGAGCAATCGTGGCCGCAGAGAAATGGCCCAGGCGACTGTTTAACAAAAACACATGGCTTTGCTAAATCGAAAGATGACGTATAAGGCCTGACACCTGCCCGGTGCTGGAAGGTTAAGGGGGGATGTTAGTGGCAACACGAAGCATTGAACTGAAGCCCCAGTAAACGGCGGCCGTAACTATAACGGTCCTAAGGTAGCGAAATTCCTTGTCGGGTAAGTTCCGACCTGCACGAATGGTGTAACGATCTGGGCACTGTCTCAGCCGTGAGCTCGGTGAAATTGTAGTAACGGTGAAGATGCCGTTTACCCGCAACGGGACGGAAAGACCCCATGAACCTTTACTATAGCTTAGCATTGAGTTTTGGTACTGGATGTGTAGGATAGGTGGGAGGCTGTGAGCCGGTGTCGCTAGGCATCGGGGAGCCAACGTTGAAATACCACCCTTCTTGTACTGGAATTCTAATCCCCAAAGGGGAGACATTGCTTGGTGGGTAGTTTGACTGGGGTGGTCGCCTCCAAAAGAGTAACGGAGGCTTTCAAAGGTTCCCTCAGCACGCTTGGTAACCGTGCGTAGAGTGCAATAGCAAAAGGGAGCTTGACTGTGAGACCGACAAGTCGATCAGGTACGAAAGTAGGATATAGTGATCCGGTGGTTTAGTATGGAACAGCCATCGCTCAAAGGATAAAAGGTACTCTGGGGATAACAGGCTGATCTCCCCCAAGAGCTCACATCGACGGGGAGGTTTGGCACCTCGATGTCGGCTCGTCACATCCTGGGGCTGGAGAAGGTCCCAAGGGTTCGGCTGTTCGCCGATTAAAGTGGCACGCGAGCTGGGTTCAGAACGTCGTGAGACAGTTCGGTCCCTATCTGTTGTGGGCGTAGGAATATTGACAGGTTCTGACTTTAGTACGAGAGGACCGAGTTGGACTGACCGCTGGTATATCAGTTGTTCTGCCAAGGGCATAGCTGAGTAGCCACGTCGGGATCAGATAAGCGCTGAAAGCATCTAAGTGCGAAACTGACCTGAAGATGAGTATTCCATGAAGGGTCCGTGTAGACGACACGGTCGATAGGCTACAGATGTAAAGACAGTAATGTCAAAGTCGAGTAGTACTAATTACCCGAAAGCTTACCTTTTATTAATTTACACACTGCTATTTATTTTATCTCACAATATGGAAAAAGGCTATGCCTTGTAAAAAGTATGGAGCCGATAGGACGGGTGTTCACCTCTTCCCATCTCGAACAGAGAAGTTAAGCCCCGCACCGCTGATGATACTGGGATCAAACCCGGGAAAGTAAGTAAGCTCCAAGTTATTTAAAAAAGACCTGCACGAAAGTGTGGGTCTTTTTTTATGCCCAAACTGTAGCCAGTAGACAGTATCCAGTAGTCAGTAACTAGGAAATGTAGAGTAAAGATAAGAGAGTATAGAGCAGAGAGTAGAGATACGGCATAAAAAAG